>NZ_JAAVVW010000001.1 GCF_023910625.1 Limnohabitans sp. | reverse complement strand
GGTTTCGACAGCCAGATCCGTTTCAACGCCGCTAACGGTGACCGTAACTCCTCGGGCGCCGTCAATGCCCTGTTTCACACCGCCAACACATATTTGACCGGTGGTTTTGGTACAGCCCGTATTGGTTCCATCGTTGAAGCCGGCACCTGCGGTATGGACCCATGGGCTTGCACCGGCGGTGCTGCTTTGCAAGCTGGCACTGGCATCAGTGCTTTGGGTGGTGCTACATCTGTTAAGCAAGCTGTTCAATACACCACGCCTACTGTGAACGGTTTTAGCGCCAACTACACATCATCATTGTCTGCACGCACTAACGAGCGTCAAACTTTGGGTGTCAACTATGCCAATGGTCCTTTGGCTTTGACAGCTATTAACATCAAAGGCAGTGGCAACTCCACAACTGATGGTGGTACTGCCATCACTGACACGGCTACCAGCCAGCGCGCTATTGGCGCGAGCTACGACTTCGGCGTTGCACGCCTGAGCCTTTTGAACACAGTGACCAAGGCTGTTGGTGGTGCAACATCTAATGATGTCATGTCCATTGGCGCAACAGTGCCCATGGGTGCTTACACCCTGCTGGCTGGTTTCAACAAGGACGACAGGGCTGCAGCCAATGCTGACACCAAGATCGCTGTTGGTGTGAACTACGCTTTGAGCAAGCGCACCACTCTGGGTGCTGACTTGTTCAGAGCCGAAGGCTTGGCTGCCATTGCTCCAAGAACCGGCACCTCTGGCAGTGGCTTTGTGACTCGCATTCGTCACACTTTCTAATTCCCCACTGGCATCCGCCAGTTGAGATTGAGAAAACCAAAAAAACCCACCATGGCAACATGGTGGGTTTTTTTTTACCATTTTCCATGGACAGGATCTGACCTATGCCCAAGTCTGATGTCTGTGCCCTGCGTCGCCACGCCGCCCTTTGGGGCATGGCCTTGCTGGGGCTGCTGCAGTTGAGTGGCTGTGGCACGGTGCCCAAAGAAGCACCTCCAGCCAAGGCGGCTTGTCCAGAGGGGGGTCTGCTGGTGCCCAATGTTGGCGGGGGCAAGACTCGGCCAAGTCGCATTTCTTGTTGGCCATGCCCGCCCAATGGCGTGGCGTGCTGGTGGTGCACGCGCATGGCGGGCCTGCTTTGGGCGAGCCCAAGGCCTCTCGGGCAGACGAAGACATCAAGCGTTGGGCCATCACGTTGACCGAAGGCCACGCTTGGGCTGGATCGGTGTTCAGGCAAGGTGGTTTTGCGGTCACCACAGCAGCTGAAGACACCGAGCGTGTCCGGCGCATCTTGGTGGACCATGTGGCCAAGCCCAGGCGCACATTGCTGCACGGTCAGTCTTGGGTCGCCATGGTGGCCACGTGGACGGCGGAGCTCTACCCCCAATCCTGGGAGGGTATTTGGCTCACCAGCGGCGTGGTGGCCGGGCCCACGACCTGCGATTTCCGCCTTGACTTGCGCGCCATTTACCAGCACCTGTGCCAAAACCCCCCACGCGCCGATGAGCCGCAGTACCCCTTGTCTTTGGGCTTGCCTGCCGACAGCAAAATGACTGCAGCCGAGTTGGCCACGCAGGTCAACGACTGTTTGGGCGTGCGCAAGCCGGCAGCCCAGAGCAAGCCCAAAAAATCAAAACCATCGTGGATGTCCTGAAAATCCCCGAAAACTCGATCGTGGGCCACATCAACTGGGGCACTTTCACCTTGCGCGATGTGGTGGCCAAAAGCGGCGGTGCCAGCCCCTTTGGCAATGACACGGTCAAGTACACGGGCTCAAGCAACGACGCCGCGCTGGATGCGGCTGTGCCTCGCTTCAAAGCCGACGCACAAGCCAGCGCCAGGTTTGAAGCCGATGTGAACCACCAAGGCCGGTTCAAAGTGCCGGTCCTGACCACCCACGGCATTGGCGACTCTACCGTCTTTGTCGAGGGCAGCGACACCCTGCGCCAACGCATGCAAGCGTCTGGCAACGGCGCGCGACTGGTGCAAACCTATGTGAACTCTTCAGAGCACAGCTATCTGGGCGACCCCATCTACCCGCCGCTGTTTGAGGCGTTGTTGGCATGGGTCAATCAGGGCACCAAGCCCACGCCTGCGGGTATTGCCGCAAGGTGTTCAGCCTTGAGGCCTGCGCAAGCGGCTGAGTGCCGGTTTGACACGGCCTACGCGCCGCGCCCTCTGGCCAGCCGCATCGCGCCGCGCTGAACGAGGGCGTCAAGCCTGCTGCAGGGGGTTTCAAGCCCGTGCAGCAGGCGCATCACGACATCACTGCAGCGGTATCCCCGCCTTTTGAATCACGTCGGTCCAGCGTTTGATGTCGGCATCGAGCAGTTGAGCCAATTGGGTGGGGGTGCTGGATTGGGCTTGCACGTTGAAGCCGGCCAGGCGCTGCACCATGTCGGGCATGGCCAGGACCTTCACCAACTCAGCGTTCAGGCGGTTGACCACAGCCGCGGGGGTCTTGCCAGGAGCGGCCAAGGCGTTCCAAGACGACACGTTGAAGTCGCTCAGGCCAGGCAAATCGCGCACCACAGGGGTGTCGGGCAGGTCTTTGGGGCGCTTGGCGCCCATCACGCCCAGCAGGCGCACGGCTTTGGCGTTGATCTGGGGTTTGAGCGGGCCCAAGATTTCGACTGCGACATCGACCTGACCACCGCGCAGGGCGTTGATCACGGCGGGTGTGCCGTTGTACGGAATGATCTGCACAATCAAGTTGGCCTGCGTGCGGAACAACTCACCCGCCAAGTGTTGGGTGCTGCCAATGTTGATGGTGCCCATGTTGAGCTTGCCCGGGTTGGCGCGGCCAAAGCTGACCAAGTCGGCCAAGGTTTTGTGGGGCGAGGACTCGGGCACCACGATGGCGATGTCAAACAGGCCCAACAAAGAAACAGGCGCAAAGTCGGTGCGGGGGTTGAAGGGCAGGGCCTTGAACAAACCCGCACTCACGGCCGTGCCATTGGACATGAGCAACAAGGTGTGGCCATCGGGCTCGGCGCGGGCCACCACTTCTGCCGCCACAATGCCGCCAGCGCCGGGTCGGTTGTCGACCACCACGGCTTGCCCCAAATTGACCGAGAGCTGTTGAGCCACAGCACGCACCGTCAGGTCGGCCACGCCACCTGCTCCAAAAGGCACCACGATGCGCAACGGCTTGGCGGGAAAGCTGCTTTGGGCCCAGGCTGTGTTCAATGCCCCTGCGGATACAAGGGCAGTTTGCATGAGGCGGCGACGATTTAACATCTTGCTTCTTTCTTCAGATTGAAAAAGTCATGATAAACCGCCCTTGTGCACCCGCGCGCGCAGCCTTGTTTGGGGTGTTGGGCTTGTGCATGGGCTTGTCGGCCTGCTCGGTCATGCCGCCCCAGCCCGAAACCCACGGCGGCAGTTCGGCACCCTTGCAGCAATTGCCGCTGCAGTTCAATGCCCATGACAAGTCGCAATGGGAAAAGATGGTCTTGCCCGGCAAGCTGCGCACCGCCTACAAATTGGATAAGCAAGCCCAGGGCTATACCCTGGAGGCGCAGGCCGATTCTTCGGCCAGCATGCTGCGCCAGCGCTTGCACATTGCCCCCGAGCGGCTGGGGCGCTTGTCGTTTGAGTGGCGGGTGGGGCAGTTGATACCGGGAGCCGACATGGTGCAACGTGAAACAGAAGATTCTCCTGTTCGCTTGATTCTGGTGTTTGATGGCGACCGGCAACAATTCACCTCCAAAAATGCCATGCTCAGCGAGCTCACCCAGAGCCTCACGGGCGAGCCCTTGCCCTATGCCACTCTGATGTACGTTTGGTGCAACCAGTGCCCCGCAGAGTCGGTGATCGTCAACCCCCGCACCGACCGCATCCGCAAACTGGCGGTGGAATCTGGCCCCGGTCGGGTCGGCCAATGGCTCACTTACCAGCGCCATATCCGGGCAGATTTTGAAAAAGCCTTTGGCGAGGCCCCCGGCGCCCTGCTGGGCCTGGCCATCATGACCGACACGGACAACACCCGCAGCTTCACGCGGGCGTGGTACGGCCATGTACGGCTGGATTGATGGCACCAGTCCCACGTGCGACAGCGAGATCAGGGGAATTCCCTGACACGGAACGCGGTCCAGATGGTGCATATTTGACCGTTTTTACAACCCATCATGATCAAGGTGACCCAATGAATAATCTGACCCGTTTGTCTGTTCGCCCCACTGGTTTGACCGCTTGCTTGCTTTTGGCGGGCCTGATGACTGTGGGCCTGGTGCAAGCCAAGCCTTTCAAATGGACCAGCGCCAGTGACATCCCGACGCTCGATATCCACTCGCAAAACAATGCCTTGGGCAATGGCGTGCACGCCGCCATCTATGACTCGCTGGTCTATTACAACAGCAAGACCTTCAAGATCGAACCCCGCCTGGCCACGTCCTGGCGCGAGGTGTCGCCCACGCAATACCGATTCAACCTGCGCAAGGGCGTCAAGTTCAGCGACGGCACCGCCTTGACGGCCGACGATGTGGTGTTTTCGCTCGACCGTGCCCGTGCCAAAACCTCCAACTTCAACGTCTACACCCAGGGCATGAGCCGCATCGTCAAGGTCGATGCCAACACGGTCGACGTTATCCTGAGCGGCCCCAATCCGGTCTTGCTCAACCAAATGACCGAGTTGCGGATCATGAGCAAAGCTTGGTCTGAAAAGAACAAGTCCATGGAGCCCAAGGACATCAAGACCAAAGAAGAAAACTTTGCCCATCGCAACGCCATGGGCA
Source organism: Limnohabitans sp. (assembly GCF_023910625.1). Taxonomy (NCBI): domain Bacteria; kingdom Pseudomonadati; phylum Pseudomonadota; class Betaproteobacteria; order Burkholderiales; family Comamonadaceae; genus Limnohabitans; species Limnohabitans sp. The sequence continues at coordinate 10,751 of NZ_JAAVVW010000001.1, read as the reverse complement.
GCGGCCCTTACATGGTCAAGGACTGGCAGCCCGACCAGCGCTTGGTGCTGGTGAAAAACCCCGCTTGGTGGGGCTGGTCAGATGCTGCCACCAACGTGACCGAAATCATCTACACGCCCATCAAAAACGAAGCCACCCGCGCTGCCGCCTTGTTGTCGGGCGAGATCGACTTGGTGCTCGACCCCAGCCCGCAAGACTTGGGTCGCATGCGCAACAACGCCAACCTGAAGGTGATCGACGGCATTGAAAACCGCACCATCTTTTTGGGGCTCGACCAGCACCGCGATGAATTGCCCGGCTCCAACGTCAAGGGCAAGAACCCCCTCAAGGACGTGAAGGTGCGCAAGGCGCTGTACCAAGCGATTGACATGGACACCATCCACCGCGTGACCATGCGCGGCTTGTCGCAAACCACGGGTGCTCTGGTCGCCCCGCAGGTCAATGGCTGGACCGAGAGCGTGAACAAGCGCTTCCCCTACTCGCTCGATGCGTCCAAAAAACTCTTGACCGAAGCCGGTTACCCCAACGGCTTTGAGGTGGACTTTGCCTGCCCCAACAACCGCTACATCAACGACGAAGAAATTTGCCAAGCCATCACGGCCATGTGGGCCAAGGTGGGCATCAAAGCCAAACTGCGCACCCTGCCGCTGGTCACTTATTTCCCCATGATCCAGCGCTACGAAGCCAGCATCTACATGCTGGGCTGGGGTGTGCCGACATTTGATGCGCTGTACAGCCTGCAGTCGCTCACCCGCTCGGTGGGCACAGGTGGTGACGGCAACTACAACGTGGGCCGCTACAGCAACCCGCGCATGGACTACATCGTGGACCGCGTGAAGACCGAGACCGATTTGCCGGTGCGCAACCGTTTGTTGACCGAAGGTCTGCAATTGTCCAACGACACGGTGTCGCACATTCCGTTGCACAACCAGGTGATTCCATGGGGCATGAAGAAAAACATTGACGTGGTGCACCGTCCTGACAACCGCCTCGACTGGACTCTGATCAAAGTCAACTGATGCTCGCTTTCATCTTGCAGCGGCTGATCCAGGCCATGATCGTCATGGTCACGGTCGCGTTCATCGCCTTCTTGTTGTTTCAGTATGTGGGGGACCCGGTGGTGTTCTTGCTGGGGCAAGACGCCACCAAAGAGCAGATCGACCTGCTGCGGGCTGACCTGGGCCTGGACCAGCCTTTCTTTGTGCAGTTTGGCCACTTTTTGGTCAACGCGGTGCAAGGCGAGTTTGGTCTCAGCCTGCGGCAAGGCGCCAAGGTCTCGCGCCTGATCGCCGAGCGCTTGCCCGCTACGCTGGAGCTGGCTTTGGTGGCCGCCACCATGGCGCTGGTGATCGGCATCCCCATGGGGGTGTATGCGGCGCTGCGCCGGGGCACCTGGGCCAGCCAGTTCATCATGACGGTGTCGTTGCTGGGCGTGTCCCTGCCCACTTTCCTGATCGGCATTTTGTTGATTCTGGTGTTCGCCGTGATCTTGGGCTGGTTCCCCAGCTTTGGCCGGGGTGAGGTGGTGCAGATGGGCTGGTGGTCAAGCGGGCTGATGACGGCCAAGGGTTGGCACCACATCGTGTTGCCTGCCGTGACGCTGGCGATTTTTCAGCTCACGCTCATCATGCGTCTGGTGCGCGCCGAGATGCTGGAGGTGCTGCGCACCGACTACATCAAGTTCGCCCGTGCCCGTGGCCTGTCCAACCGCGCCATCCACTTTGGTCATGCCCTCAAAAACACGCTGGTGCCGGTCATGACCATCACCGGCTTGCAGTTGGGCGGCTTGATCGCGTTTGCCATCATCACCGAGACGGTGTTCCAGTGGCCTGGCATGGGCTTGCTGTTCATCCAGGCGGTGACCTTTGCCGACATCCCCGTCATGGCCGCTTACCTGTGCCTGATCGCGTTGATTTTTGTGGTCATCAACCTGATTGTTGACCTGCTGTATTTTGTGGTGGACCCGCGCCTGCGCGTGGGCAAGCCCGGAGGCCATTGAACGTGGGCGCTTCACTGCAATCGGTGTTGGGGCGGGGCGCTGCGTTTGCACGCATCGCCCAGTTCCACCCCGAGCTCACCGCCTTCAGGCGCGACCTGCACGCCCACCCCGAGCTGGGCTTTGAAGAGGTGTACACCGCACGGCGAGTGGCCGAAATGCTGCAGGTGTGTGGCGTGGACAGCATCCACACCGGCATCGGCAAAACCGGCGTGGTGGCCTTGGTGCACGGCCAGGGCCGCACGGTGGCCAACCCCGGCCGCATGATCGGCCTGCGCGCCGACATGGATGCGTTGCCCCTGACCGAGCACAACGAATGCACCTGGAAGTCGGGCACGCCCGGCCTCATGCACGGCTGCGGCCACGACGGCCACACCGCCATGCTGATGGGCGCAGCACGTTATTTGGCCGAAACCCGGCGCTTTGATGGCACGGCCGTGCTGATTTTTCAGCCTGGCGAAGAGGGCTATGCAGGCGCTCGCGCCATGATGCAAGACGGCCTGTTTGAGCGCTTTACGTGTGAGCAGGTCTATGCCCAACACAACTCGCCCGAGACGCCCTTGGGCGTGATCGGCATCACCCCCGGCCCCATGCAGGCGGCGGTGGACCGCATTGAGATTTTGATTCGTGGCAAAGGCGGCCATGGCGCACGCCCGCACCAGGCCATCGACCCGGTGCTGGTGGCGGGCCACATCATCACGGCCGCGCAAAGCGTGGTCTCGCGCAACCTGTCGGCGTTTGACCAGGCGGTGGTCAGCATTTGCTCGATGCAAGGCGGCAACCCCGGCGCTATGAGCGTGATTCCCGGCGAGGTGACCTTGGTGGGCACAGTGCGCACTTACAGCGAAAGAGTGCAAGACCAGATCGAAGAGCGTTTGCGTTCTTTGTGCAATGGCATTGCACAAGGCTTTGGCGCGTCGGCCGAATTGCACTACGAACGCACCTACCCTGCCACCGTGAACACCGTGCCCGAAGCCGAATTTGCCTGCAATGTTGCGGCCACCTTGGTGGGTGAAGACAAGGTCTGGCGCGACATGCTGCCCAGCATGGGCGGCGAAGATTTTTCTTTCATGCTGCAAGCTGTGCCCGGTGCTTACATCCGCATCGGTCAAGGCCTGCCGCACGGCCCAGGGCCGCACCCGCTGCACAACAGCCGCTACGATTTCAACGACGACATCCTGCCCTTGGGTGCGGCTTTGCACGCCAGCTTGATCGAGCAGGCTTTGCCACTCCACACTGCCTTGCGCAGTTCATGATTTTTTCAACCCTTTTCACTCACCACTTTTAGGAGTTTTTCATGCGCATGCATTCCTTCAACCGCACATTGACCGCTTTGGCCGTGGTGTCTGCCTTGGCGATGGGCAGCGCCCACGCCGCCACCGTGCGCATTGCCAACCAGGGCGACGCCTTGTCGATGGACCCTCACTCTTTGAATGAATCGCTGCAACTGAGCGTGACCAACAACATCTACGAATCGCTGGTGGGCGTGAGCAAAGACCTGAAGTTCGAAGCAGGCCTGGCCACTTCGTGGAAGCAAACCGCGCCCACGGTGTGGCGCTTTGAGCTGCGCAAGAACGTGCGCTTTCATGATGACTCGCCGTTCACTGCCGATGACGTGGTGTTCTCGCTGAATCGCGCTGCAGGCGAAGGTTCGGACATGCGCAGCAACACCAATGACATCAAGGAAGTGCGCAAGGTGGACAGCCACACCATCGAGATCGAAACCAAGGCCCCTTTCCCGATCTTGCCCAATGTGCTGTCCACCGTCTTCATCATGAGCAAGAAATGGTGTGAAGACAACCAAGCCACACGTCCGGTGGACCGTCGCAAGGGGATTGAAAACGCCGCTTCCTTCCGTGCCAACGGCACTGGCCCCTACCGCCTGCGTGAGCGCCAGCCCAATGTGCGCACCACCTTTGTCCGCAACGGCAGCTACTGGGGCAAGATCGAGGGTAACGTCGACGAAGTCATCTTCTCCGTGATTGCCAACGACCCGACCCGCGTCGCTGCCTTGTTGTCCGGCGAGATCGACATCATGGAGCCCGTGCCGGTGCAAGACGTGCCCCGCATCAACGCCGGTGCCAACACCCGCGCCTTGGTGGCCCCCGAGTTGCGCACCATCTTCTTGGGCATGGACCAAAAGCGTGACGAGCTGCTTTACTCCAGCGTGAAGGGCAAGAACCCCTTCAAGGACAAGCGCGTGCGCCAGGCCTTCTACCAAGCCATCGACATCGAAGGCATCAAGCGCGTGGTCATGCGTGGCGCCTCCAACCCCAGTGCCCTGATGGTCGGCCCTGGCATCAACGGCTTCAACCCCGATCTGAACAAGCGCTTGCCCTTTGATCCCGAAGCCTCCAAAAAGCTGCTGGCCGAAGCGGGTTACCCCACGGGTTTCTCACTGGACATGAACTGCCCCAATGACCGATACGTGAACGACGGCCAGATCTGCGAAGCGGTGGCCGCCAACTTGGCTCGGGTGAACGTCAAAGTGAACCTGAAGGCCGAGACCAAGGGCACCTATTTCCCGAAAATTTTGCGCCGTGATACCAGCTTCTATTTGCTGGGTTGGACCCCCAGCACCTACGACGCCCACAACGCGCTGAATGCCTTGATGCGCTGCGTGGACGACAAAGGTACCGGCCAGTTCAATTTGGGCGCTTATTGCAACCCCAAGGTGGACGAACTGACCGTGAAAATCCAGAGCGAAACCGATCAGACCAAGCGCAATGCCATGATCAAAGAGGCCTTTGAGTTGCACAACGCCGACATCGGCCACTTGCCACTGCACCAGCAGGCACTGGCCTGGGGCACCAGCAAAAGAGTCACCCTGGTGCAGCGCGGTGACAACTCCATGCCGTTCAAATCCATCACCATCAAATAATCCATGAACGCATTGAAACGTTGGCTGAACAGCGACGTCGGTTACAGCTTCCGCCAATCGCCCATGGCGATGGTGGCGGCTGCCATCGCCTTCATTTGTCTTTTTTGTTCGGTCTTTGCCGGCTGGGTGTCGCCCACCAACCCGTTTGACCTGGCCACGCTGGAGTTGAGCGACGCCCGCTTGCCGCCCGCCTGGATGGAGGGCGGCACCACCAAGTTTTTGCTGGGCACCGACGATCAGGGGCGCGACATTTTGTCGGCCCTGATCTATGGTTCGCGCATTTCTTTGATCGTCGGCTTGGCTTCGGTCCTCTTGTCGGTGGTGGTCGGCGTGGGCCTGGGCCTGTTGGCGGGTTTCAAGGGCGGCTGGCTCGACGCTTTGCTCATGCGCCTGTGCGATGTGATGCTGTCCTTCCCGGCCATTTTGGTGGCGCTCTTGATCGCGGGCGTAGGACGTGCCCTTTTTCCCAATGCGCACGAATCGCTGGCCTTTGGTGTGCTGATCATCTCGATCTCGCTGACGGGCTGGGTGCAATACGCCCGCACCGTGCGTGGCACCACTTTGGTAGAGCGCAACAAAGAATACGTGCAGGCCGCCCGCGTGACGGGCGTGGCCCCGTTGCGCATCATGTTCAAGCATGTGCTGCCCAATGTGATGGGTCCGGTCATGGTGTTGGCCACCATCCAGGTGGCCACGGCCATCATCACCGAAGCCACGCTGTCGTTTTTGGGTGTGGGCGCACCCCCCACCTCGCCCTCGCTGGGCACGCTGATTCGCGTGGGCAACGACTATTTGTTCTCGGGCGAGTGGTGGATCACGATTTTCCCGGGCCTGATGCTGGTGCTGATCGCCCTGTCGGTCAACTTGCTGGGTGACTGGTTGCGCGACGCGCTGAATCCGAGATTGCGATGAGTCTTTTACAAGTCAAAAACCTGGTGGTGGAATTCCCCAGCCGCCACGGCACGCTGCGTGCGCTGGACGATATTTCTTTCGACATCGCCCCCGGTGAAATTCTGGGGGTGGTGGGTGAGTCGGGCGCAGGCAAGTCGCTCACGGGCGCGGCCATCATCGGCCTGCTGGAGCCACCAGGCCGTGTGGCCGGGGGGCAAATCCTCCTTGAAGGCCAGCGCATCGATCACCTGAACAACGACGAGATGCGCCACATCCGGGGCCGCAAGATCGGTGCGATTTTTCAGGACCCGCTGACTTCGCTCAACCCGCTGTATTCCATTGGCAGGCAATTGACCGAGACCATTTTGGCCCACCTGCCGGTGACGCCCCAAGAGGCGCGGCAACGGGCCATCCAGCTGCTCAAGGACACCGGCATTTCGGCCGCCGAAGAGCGCATTGACCATTACCCGCACCAGTTTTCCGGCGGCATGCGCCAGCGCGTGGTGATTGCCCTGGCCCTGGCGGCCGAGCCGCAACTCATCGTGGCAGATGAGCCGACCACCGCGCTCGACGTGTCGATCCAGGCGCAGATCATCAGCCTGCTCAAAAAGGTCTGCAAGGACCGGGGTGCAGCCGTGATGCTGATCACGCACGACATGGGCGTGATTGCCGAAACCTGCGATCGCGTGGCGGTGCTTTACGCTGGGCGCGTGGCCGAAATCGGCCCGGTGCACCAGGTCATCAACCACCCGGCCCACCCTTACACCGCAGGCCTGATGGCCTCGATCCCCGACATGGACAGTGACCGCGAACGCCTCAACCAAATTGACGGTGCCATGCCGCGCCTGAACGCCATCCCGCAAGGCTGCGCCTTTAACCCGCGCTGCCCCAAAGCCTTTGACCGCTGTCGCCAGGAGCGGCCCGATTTGGTCCAAGCGGGCGCCAACAGGGCCGCTTGCTGGTTGCACGACGGGAGCGCCGCATGAGTGACAACATGACCAACGCCAAACCCCAGCCCCTGGTCGTGGCGCACGATCTGGCCAAAACTTTTGATGTGTCGGCTCCCTGGCTCAACCGCGTGATCGAGGGCAAACCGCGCCAACTGCTCAATGCCGTGGACGGCGTGAGTTTCAAAATCGAACGCGGCAAAACCCTGGCCCTTGTTGGCGAGTCCGGTTGCGGCAAAAGCACGGTGGCCCGCTTGCTGGTGGGCCTGTACGAGCCCACACGCGGTGGGCTGACCTTTGACGGGCAAGACGCGCACGCCGCCTTCAAGTCGGCCGACGCGCAAAAGATGCGCCAGCGCATCCAGATGATTTTCCAGGACCCCTATGCCAGCCTGAACCCGCGCTGGACGGTGGACGACATCATTGGCGAACCGCTCAAAGAGCATGGCCTGATCAGCGACGCCGAAGAACTCAAAGCCCGCGTGGCCGAGTTGCTCAAGTCAGTGGGCTTGTCGCCGCTCGACATGGTCAAGTACCCGCACCAGTTTTCGGGCGGCCAGCGCCAACGCATCTCCATCGCCCGAGCCCTGGCCACCGCGCCCGAGTTTTTGGTCTGCGACGAGCCGACCTCGGCGCTCGACGTGAGCGTGCAGGCGCAGGTGCTCAACATCATGAAAGACCTGCAGCGCGAGCGGGGCCTGACGTATTTGTTCATCAGCCACAACTTGGCGGTGGTGCGCCATGTGAGCGACCAGGTGGGCGTGATGTATTTGGGCCGCTTGGTGGAGCTGGCCGACAAACACACCTTGTTTGGCAACCCGCAGCATCCTTACACCAAGATGCTGCTGGACGCGATTCCGAAGATGCACGACACCGGCCGCGCCCGCACCCCGGTGCAAGGCGAAGTGCCCAACCCGTTGAACCCGCCCACAGGCTGCACCTTCCACCCCCGCTGCCCGCAGGCCACCGACATCTGCCGTGCAGAGCGCCCCGCTTTGCGCGACTTCAAAGGCATCAAGATCGCTTGTCACGCCGTGGTGTGAGAGGCCATTTGTCTGCATGGGCGATGGATGCACGCCATGACAATCGCCACCGATCTGGGGCAATATGAAATATTGACTTCCCCGATATTTGTTTTTTATTGACTTTCTCGATATACTGAATTTATCGGAGATGCCAATATGCAACAAAAGCTCACCACGGCCCAACAAGTGGGTCATTTGCTGACAGCCAGCCGAAAATCGCAAGCGATGACGCAGTCACAAATGGCTGCGCGTTTGGGCATCAGCCAAGCCCGATTGTCTGAGTTGGAGCAGAGCCCGGGTCGCTTGTCTGTGGACAGGCTTCTCGTGCTGGTCAACGCTTTAGGGCTGGAGTTGATCTTGCGCAGTCCCGCCGATGCGCATGAACACGCTCGCAGTGAGTGGTAAGCCATGGGGCGGCGTTCACACAGCCGTGCGCTGAACATCTGGCTGAATGGGGAGTTGCTGGGCCAGTGGACCTTGCTGGGCAACGGGACGCATGAACTGCTGTATGCCGACAGTTGGTACCGTTCTGCTTCGGTGAGGCCACTCTCCCTGTCTTTGCCTATGACGGGGCAGCCTCTGCGAGGCCGGGTGGTTGAAAATTACTTTGACAATTTATTGCCCGACAGCACGGAGATTCGGCGGCGGGTGCAAACGAACTTCAAAACCGCCAGCACCAGTGCATTTGACCTGCTGGCTGCCATCGGCCGGGACTGCGTGGGCGCTGTGCATTTGCTGCCCATGAACATGGCGCCACTGGGCTGGAACACGACCGAAGCACAGGCGCTCAGCCAGGCAGAGATTGAACAATGGCTGAGCCATGCCGTGACAGCAGGTCACCCGATGGGATCCGATGACGATGAAAATTTCCGGATTTCATTGGCAGGCGCACAAGAAAAAACCGCATTGACTTGGCACCAAGGGCGCTGGTGCAAGCCACATGGCGCGACTCCGACCACGCACATTTTCAAATTGCCCATGGGTCTGGTGGGCCATCGGCAAGCCGACATGACCAGTTCGGTGGAAAACGAGTGGTTGTGCGCCCAACTGGCGAAAGCGATGGGTTTGTCCGTCGCTTCTTGCGAAATGGGACAGTGGGGCGCCCAAAAAGCCTTGGTGGTCGAGCGCTTTGACCGGCGCATGGCCTCAAGTGGTGCCCATTGGTTGCGCTTGCCGCAGGAGGACTTTTGTCAGGCGCTGGGGCTACCCAGCCATTTGAAATATGAAGCCGACGGAGGCCCCGGAATCCGGTCATTGGCAGGGTTGTTGCGCACTTCCAGTCACGCGACAGACGATCTGCGTACCTTGTTTGAGTCGCAGCTGTTTTTCTGGCTGCTGGCAGCCACCGATGGCCATGCCAAAAACTACAGCCTTTCACTTTTGTCCGATGGAGCGTATCGCTTGACGCCGCTTTATGACATTTTGTCTGCGTGGCCCATTGTGGGAACAGAGGCGCAGCAAGTGCCTGATGACAAGTTAAGGATGGCCATGGCCTTGCGCGGTAAACAAGCGCACTACCACGTCAAAACCATTCAGCCTCGTCACTTTCTTGAAACGGCCAAGCGGGAGGGCTACACCGACATGGAGGGCAGCATGCAGAGAATGGCCATGAGGGTCCCTGCAGCATTGGAAGAAACAGCCCGAAAACTGCCAGATGATTTCCCACGCGAATTGTTTGACAAAGTGGCAGGGGGCGTCTTGAAAATGAGCAGGCGACTTCATTCTGGAGACTGATGCCATCCCAACCTGCCAAAGGCATCACGATCGCTTGTCACGCGGTGGTGTGACTTTTTTAAGGACTGATAAATCAATCATTAATGGGATAAAATCCATTAATGCATGAATTTTTAGACTTTAACTTTTCTTCGGCTGATGAAATTTCGCTTGTTTTGGGGCAGCGGTTGAAGCATTTGAGGATTCAAAAAGAGATCGCTCAAGCCGACATGGCGCAACGCATGGGGGTGTCGCGCAGCACGCTCAATACCCTCGAAAATACCGGCAAAGGTTCTGTCACCACTTGGGTCAAATTGGTGCAATGCCTCGGTCAAGAGGCGCAGTTGCAACCGCTCTTCAAACCCGTCATCGCGTCCATCGCTGACATGGCAAAACAGCAAAAACCAGTCCGCCAGCGCGTCACCCGACAACGCATCAGGCCTGGAGCCAAGCCATGAAAACAGTGCAAGTTCATTACCAGGGCTGAGGCGAAGACACCCAAACCCTGCAACGCTTGGCCATGTTGGGCGGCTCTCCACAGGGGGATCGCCCCAAAGTTTTGGTGTTTTACGATCCACAAACAGGCCTCATCAGCACAACGCCCATGCCAACTGGCTCTGGCTGGTTGGTCAAGTTTCAGGCCTTGGGTGAACACAAAGAAGTGTGTGCCATTGAGGCGTTTTATGCACAACTGGCCAGAGCTTGCGGTTTGGATATGCCCAACACCCATGTGTTTGATTTGAGTGCCAAGCAGGCCGCACTGGGCATTGAGCGCTTCGATCTGGCGCAAGGTCAACGCGTCCCGATTCATTCGTTGGCTGGTTTCTTGCACGCCGATTTCAGAATTCCCTCGGCAGTGGACTACACGACTTTTTTAAGGGCCACACGCATGATCACGCGCGATGAGCGCGAGGTCGAAAAAGCTTTTGAGCGTGCGGTCTTCAATGTCTTGTTTCACAACCGTGATGACCATGCGAAAAATCTGGCTTTCCGCCTGAACGCGCAACGCCACTGGAAACTGGCGCCGTGTTTTGACCTCACCTACAGCCGGGGTCCCGGTGGAGAGCACCAGATGGATGTTTGTGGGGAGGGTTTGCACATCCAGCGAAGCCATTTGATGCAATTGGCACAGACCGGCGGTTTGGATGCGCGTTGGGCTGCGCAACGCCTTGACGCCATGCTGGGCGTGGTGGATCAATGGCGCGAGTTGGTCGGTGGATTCGACATTCGGCAGGCCACGGTGCGAACCCTTCAGCAAGCGGTGCAAAAGCAGCGATCACACTTATCGATCCAGACCT